>NZ_JAGGMN010000002.1 GCF_017875325.1 Methanofollis sp. W23
GCCTTACCATGCCGGGCCTCGCCGCGATCCCCTCACCCTCACGGGATCATCGGGGGAAAGCCGTCATGGAGGTCTGACCCTCCACGGCGGTAAACCCTGCCATACCTTGCCTTGCCTTGCCTGGCCAAGCCAAACCTCACCGTACCTTACCTCAGCCTGCCGTGCCTTGATCCCCTCACCCTCGCGGGATCATCGGGGGAAAGCCGTCATGGAGGTCTGACCCTCCACGGCGGTAAACTCTGCCATACCTCGCCTAGCGCTGCCATGCCCGGCCTCGCCACACCTTGCCATACCTCGGGCGCCCCTTCGGAAATAACTCCTCAGAGGCGTATAATATCTTGTCCTCCTCTGTTATCATCTTAGCCTAAGATGTTTACATAGGGGATGTGAGGGATTTCTCACATCTCAATAGAGCGTTAACTCCAGGCCGCACCGCGAGCAGTAGGCCCGGCGGTCGCCGTCCTCGGACATATATACTCTCAGGAGGTCGCACCCACAGTAGTAGCACGCCACCTTCTCCCGGCCGGTCGTCTCCCGGCCTTCCTGCTTCTCGTAGTGCTCCCCGTAGACCAGATAGTAGAGGGCTCGGTCCTCGCGGTCCTGAGTCGCCTCAGACTCCGGGTACTCCCGCAGCGGTCGGAGGCGCCGTTCTCGCTCCTCCGCAGGCATCTCGGCGACGATCTTCATGATGTCGTCCGGGCTCATATTGCCTCCTACCCCCATCAGAACCGCCTCTCCTTGACGCACTCGTCACACGCGAGGAGGACGCAACCGTCCTCCAGGTGGACGATGCTCAGTTGCGCAAGCCGGTCGCAGACCTGGCAGCGCCCCTCGACGTTCAGGCGCTCGAACCGATCCACCCGCCGGTAGGGGCGGATGAACTTCCGGTTGCACCTCGCGCACCCGATGTACTGGCCGGGTGCGGATTTACCGGAATACTCCCATTCGTGCCCGCAGTGCGAGCATATTACGTGTACACCCATTGCGTCTCCTGTTGCCATTCCTTCTGTGTCTCTGCGACCCGGATCGCCTCGTCGATCTGGCGTACCCTGGCGAGGAGGGCTTCGCGCTCTGCTTTCAGGATCGCAATCTCCTCGTCTAGATCTTCAAAACTCTTTTCGTTCATTGTTTTCCTCCTTCGCCGTCCTCAAGAGACGGATCCGGTAATGCCGGGGGAGAAAATACGCATATGCATTTTCATCCCTCCCTGTGAAGGACAACTGTGTCCTTCAGCCATGATCCCTCTTCGCAGAGGTAGGCAAAGCCTACCACGTCTCCCTGTGGGAGCGGCGCGGTTAGTAGGGCGCACCACCCGCAGATCTTCCCGCAGTTGGGGGAGGATAACTGGTGAACGACGGCGGTCTCCCACCCGTCCGGGGACCACCCCCACGGAGGGCAGGCCTCATATACTGGCGCGAATTCCAATTTTGTCGCGCTCTCCTCCTCCGGGGTGAGGGGGCGGCACTCGTCGTACCCCCCACGGGTCGTCGCGAGGGCGGTGGGGAGGCGGTACGTGTGTACCTTCCCGTAGCAGTCTGTGACGCGTGCAAACGTCACTGTGTCCTTGAACTTCTGTTCGTCGAACGGCGTCATGCCGTCCAACGCCCCCCGGCCTGTGCCGGGGATGGCGATCTGGTATACTTCAGTCATACTTTTTTCACCTCATACTCCTACTTTGGCGGGGAGGTCCACGTCCTCCCCTATGTCCACAAACTCCTCAATCTCATCAATCTCGTCGCGGAACTCGGCGAGTTCCGCATCTATATCCTCCCCCACGTCGGGGAGGACGTACTCGCGATAGGGGATGAACTCAAGGTTCATCTCCGCGGGGTACCGCATCCCTGCGGAGAGATCCCATCCCTCCATCCCCTCAACGAAGTCCGCACATGCGCGGACGGCTTCGTTCAGGAGACCCTTCTCATACAGGGCCTCGATCACCCTCCCCTGGAGGGTTTCGGGGTCGCGATACAGTACCAGAGGGAGCGGGAGATGGCCCGCCCTGAACGTCGCGCAGACGTAGTATGGGTCGTCCCTCGGAAGGGCTCGAACCCATCCCTCCTCGGCCTGTATGGTGATCTCCAGGCCGACAAAGCCGGACTGGATTTTCCTAACCGCATCCTCGGCAAGGGTCGCCTCGCCGAGGATCATCTCTCTCGCAGAGGCCACGGCCCCCTGCTTCCTCGCCACATGCGCAAGGGACGCCGCCCTGCGCTGGGCAATAATTTCCTTCTCCATCTCCATCACCTGTGGGGCCACTCGCCCCACAATACTACAATTGTAGGTATAGTATATATAATCTTCTATTTTGATCTGAAGAATTGAATAACATAATATAAATGGCGCAGACTATGGTCGAACTCACTCGAAATAGATCCCGTCCCCCCCTAGAACGGATAGGTTGTGCAGCATACGATAATGATATATGTTACTAACTACAATGTAACTATGAGGAGCATACAGAGTATGTATGAGATCACGGAAGAAGGGTTCCAGGCTGTGGTCGGGAAAAGATCAATTGTTTTCCAGAGATCCAATTATGAGGACGGCCGGTATTATTACGAGGGGGAAGCACTCGTCTCTGAATCGGGGCGCTTATCGTTTGTCGTTCGGTTCCGTACGCGTGAAGAGAATGTGATTCGGTCGCTTCTGATTGATGGTGAGGGGGAGCACGAGGCCCCCGACCTGGTGCTCCCTATCGACGAGCAGACGCGCGAGAGATATTATGATTCGATATATCAATATCTCCTTGAGATGCTCATCGTCTCAGTATCGCAGCACCCGCTCACTGAATTTAGGGTATTCGGGCACGAATGCATCACAAAAACAGTGAAGCCGGGATCGGGTGCAGGGCATATCTATACCCCCAAGGGTTGGATCGGGTCTACAGTCCAGATCATCAGGTAATTATTTATACTACTAACTACAATGTAGTTATTAACGCACGGAGTGTGAGAAACAATGTCTGAAGGGAATTATTTCATCCGGTTTAGGAATTCGCAGGGCAATGAGTACGAGATCGGTCTCGTCAACGACGAGATCGTGATCGACGTGGGGGAAGGAGGAGTCCTCTCCTTGGAAAGTTACTACAATTACGCGGACGCAGAGAGGGAGCGGATCTATTTCGAATTCATGGGGACCGAAATCCGGGACTCGATCCGCGAGGCGGCGGAGCACCCCGATCTACCCTATCTCGTCGGGATCGAGGAGGAGGATTTGGTCAGCGTCGAGCGGATCACCCCTCGGAAGATAGAGATTGAGGGGTACGAACTCCTCGAAAAGAGGGCGGCGGCGTGCGGCAACTCAGGACGCATCTACGTCCCCGCAGACTGGATCGGTCACCGCGTTGCGGTGATCCGGCTCGACTAATCTCTTTTTTTCTCTGTTTCAGAAACCGCCATGACAGGTACGCCAAGAGCAGGGTAGGTAAGGAGGTAAGCCATGGTAGGTACGCAGGCTGAGGAAGGGCGGCAAGATCAACCAATCATCAACAATTTTCAACAAAAACGTGAGGGAGGAGTTATTTTGCCCGTCTCCTCCCCACCCCAAAATCACATCATGCGCTCAAATGAAGTTGCGGGGATACTCCGCCCAAAGTCGTTACCCCGCAACCTAACCCCCGTTACCAGGAGCGTGAGAAGAGACCCTGAAGATCAGAGCCTCATAATCTCCATTGCTCTGGCCTATGATAACGGTTCCGATTTTTTTCGTATATATTAAATTGAATTTCGTATATATGAAAGTCTGATTGTATCCCAAAATGACCTATACAATCCGCAAAAAATGTATGTACAAGATCTATACGTTTGTCAGAGTTTTGTACGCCGCTTAAAATGCGTCGGGATTGTTCGAATGCGTATGATGGTTCCCGCGCTCGTTTTCGGCCATCACGCCAAGGTCAACAAATGTAAGGAGGACAAGCACCATCCCCAAAACGAAGACCCCGGCCGCGACGATCTTAACCACAACGCCATAATCCGCGAGGACTCCCACGGGACACGTGCGGTGGCCGCAACAGTCCCGACCGGCGCAAGCTCCGGCTCCCGCAAGGGAGGGGATGGAGAATAGCAGGATGCCTATGACGGGGATGCCGAGAAGGGTTATGGGAATCATCCGCCATCTCCTTTTTGCTTGGATATCTCTGCCTTCACCGCATGCCAGAGGGCTCCGGCGGTCTTGTAGATGGGGTCGTCGCTCCCCTCTTCGAGCCCGGAAAGAACCGGGTCGAGGTGCTTGAACCGCTCATACGCGGCATGAAGTTCATCCATCGCCATCGCCCCCAGGAGGAGCCTCCTTGGGGAGAAGGGCGTCCAGCCGGGCGATCTCCCCATACGTGAGATATGTCTGCATCTCGTGGACCGACAATACCAGCCCGGCGAGGCCCAACGCATAGCCCAGGGCATCGCCTGTGTACGCGGCACAGGCTATGAGGGAAAATGATATCACAGCACAGGCTAACCCAGCAATCCGGGCGATTCTCCTTCTGCTCTCAATTTCTTTGGTTTTCCCTTTCATGATCTATACCTCCTAACTGAGCTTGTCCTCTTTTCTTCTCCTGAAATCCGATTCAAACTCGGGTTTCAGTTTTCCCCCGAAGGAAAACGGACACTTCCCCCGGACATAGCCCGGACAGTCCCCGTTGTTGCAGGGGCCGTCGTCGCCCTGCGGCCCCGATCTCCGGTGGGGGCAATGGCTGATGGCGCTCTGTCGGCCAACATACTCCCATCTTCCCCGTCTTTTGTTTTCCTCGGTTTTTCGCTGGAATTTTCTCAACTCGTCATACGTGCAGCGGGGGCAGACCAACGTCGGTGCTATCTTTCGGGGGTCGTCCCAAACCACTTCTCGCCCACACTCCGAGCAATAGCGTAGGGCTTCTGGGATCTCGATGTAAGGGGCCACGTCCTCCTGGTCAACTACAAGGGATCCTTTGCCCTTTGTTTTAACTTCGGCCCACCATTTCGGGTTGTCGGGGGTGCCGTGGTTGCGGATCTCTTCGAACGTGCCGATGAGCGTGACTGCCACCTGATCGCCGGGGTGGAGGTCGGTTCGTTTTTCAGATGCCATCATTTCACCTCTCCAACTCCTCCTGCCACACCTGCTCTACCTCCTCGATGGCGGCTCTCGCCCCATGGGGAGGATGGATGATCGTGCATTTCCCGGAGGGGACGACGATCTCCGGGCCGTCAGGAGTCTCGTGGCGGCAGACCTTGCCGGAGCACACCCGGCATATGAAGAGAGCCATCAGCAAACCCCCTCGCAATAGGGCCGAAGATCCTCCTTGATGTAGTAATCGGCACCAAGGCTCTCTAAGAGGCTCACAACCCCGTTCCCGAAGGCGTGCCAATCGGTCTCCTTCGCTCTCTGGTCGTAGTTCCACTTCCCGACCTTGAACAGGTCGGTATAGGGCGCCGCCTTCCTGATCAGGCTCATCGTCTGGTCGGGGTCGATCACAGGTTCGCACGACACCCACGTCCTGAACCCACACGCCTTCGCCTTCGCCAGGGCGTCAAGCCGCTCCTGCGTCGGAGCGGCGCCGGGCTCGTAGAGTTGCCGCTGCGCCTCGTCCTCGAAGGTGAGGGTCGTGGCGCAGGTGACAAGTTCGGCGTGCCTTTCGAGGATGTCGAAGTCTCGCAGGCTCCTGTTTCCTCCTTTGGTGAGGATCGTGACGGGTTGGTCGAAGGTGAGGAGCATCTTGAGGGCTTCGCGGGTGATCTTGTGCTCCTCGTCGGCCCGGCAGTAGGGGTCGCAGGTGAAGCAGAGGAGGATGGTTTTGTCGTTGTCTGCTTTGTTGAGCGTGTCGCAGTCGAGGAGGAGTTTATCCAGAATGTCTTTGCGGGGCTCTGCCGCCGCGAATGCCGGGCGCTTCATGTGGAGGACGCGAGGGCCGTAGCAGTAGGTGCAGCCGTGGTCGCATCCGCGATACAGGTTCAGGGCGAGGGGGGCGTATTCCCCTGCACGCCCTTTGGGTTCATATATGACTTTCAACTTCATTTTTTCACCTTTCCGTTTTACGCATGTGACGTATAGCCCAATTCGATCATGGCGATTCCTCGCAGGATAGGGTAGACCTGTTGCGGCACGACGGCGTTTCCGAGGGCTCGCAGTCGCTCCACCCGTCCGGAAACCCCATCAACCACTCGACCCACCGAGGGCTCAACTGCCCACTGGCCCCCTCGTGGATCAGAGCACCAGGTATCGAATCCCGATCCTTCTGTGACTGTGGGAGAGTCGAGTTCTTGGCGTCCTGGGCGCACGGCGTCGGGAACATCGCCGCCGCCTGAATCAATTTCATGGCGTGCCGGGTTTTCCCGGTATACTCCTTCCCCTTCAGATCTCCGCAGGTCGCATCGAAACGGGTTGGTGTCGGGAACATCGCCACGGCCGTCTGGAGGCCTGGTCCGCCCTCCCCGTGCACACATTTCCCCGTCGAGGAGTTCGCCCGCGGCGTGGGCCACAACGAACACTCTCTCTCTCTGGTGCGGGGCACCGACGCCCGCAGCCGGAATATGGAACGGCCGGCAGGTGTAGCCGATACGCTCCAGGTCAGCAATGCAATCGTCGAGTGCCAAGCTGATGATTCCAACAACATTCTCTCCAAACACCCAAGCGGGCCGGAGCTCCTGCACAATGCGGAGCATTTCCGGCCAGAGGAAACGGTCATCCTCTGTGCCTCGTCGCTGCCCGGCGAGGGAGAACGGCTGGCACGGGAACCCGCCGGAGAGGAGGGTCGGGCGTTCGATGCCGGCGTCCCGGAGAGCGTCATTTGTAACGGTTCGCACATCGTCGAATCGTGGGACGTCTGGCCAGTGTTTCGCGAGGTCTTGCTGGCAGTACGGGTCTTGCTCGACCTGGGCGACGGTGCGGAATCCGGCCCACTCTGCGGCAAGGTCGATCCCGCCAATGCCAGTGAAGAGGCTGAGGTGTGTGAGGTCATTCATCCTCTCCCCTCATCGAAGGTTGGCGTGCCTTGCGCCACTTCCATGCTCCAGGAGTACCCACAAAAATCCCGTCGATGGAGGGGATGAAGGGGAGCACGTCCTGCGGGGTGATGCCCTCTTGAACGGCGAGATACCGGGGCATCTCCTCTGGGATCAGGGGGAGATGTTCTTCAGACCGCTTCAGGGAGGCGAGGCCGCCCTTCACGATGTCAGGGATCACGACCCCATAGGGATGTAGCCCCGCGGCGTGGAATCTGGTCAGCATCCGGTAGAACGCCTTCTCGTCCCACTCTTCGCCATGTTTCCACGCGGTGAAGGCGCCGTTGTCCAGCATGAACGTGGCGCCGGGCGGAGGGATAGTCGCGTACTCGGCGAGGATGTTGCGCTCGATGCCGTGGAGGTTGTCGGGCGAGGAGAATGGGCCGGAGATGTAGAGGAGGCGCATCATATCCCTACCCCCCTGGTCGCACTGTAGAGTCCGATCACGGCGGTCAGCAGATAGAACGAGAACAGCCGGGCGATGTGCCGGTTGCCGGCCCGCCGACCGTATGCGACCCATGCGGTGTTGCCGACGAGCCAGACGGTGAACCCCGCCGCTCGCGCGAGGGAGGAGGGGAGGGCGACGAGGACCGCCCCGGTGACGCCCAGGGCCTCGCCGATGTACTGAAGGCGGTCAGAGGTCTGGTCGTCCATCACGCCGCCTCCAGCAAGCCCAGGCGGGCGGCGAGGTCGGCGGAGATCCGAACCTGCTTCGGGGGCGCCCTGCCGCGCCGGGGGTCGATGTCCTGGTTCAGACCTGCCTGCTGCATGGCGGCACGCACGGTGGCGCGAGCACATCCTATCTCTGCCGCGATGGTAGTGGCGGTCCCGCCAGCGGCGATCTTCGCGGCGAGCCAGTCGGGATCGTGTAGTTGTGGGTATTTCTGGGCGGCGCCCTCTTTTCTGAGGGCGAGACCGCGGGCGGCGAGGTGGCATTCGCGAGAGCAGTACTTCTTTTGGTGGCGACCGAGAGGGCGGCCGCAGAAGAGGCAGGTGCGGGACATCACGGCACCCCCATTAGGGCGCACGCCCCCATCAGACCGATGAGGGAGAACGAGACGATGGCGATGATGGCGCGGTCTGCGGCGGCAGTCATGGTAGCGCCCTCGCGGGGTCGTCGTCGTTCTGGACCGTCACGGGGTCGAGTTGGCCCTGTTTCCAGTAGCGGAGCACCGCGATGCGGTCTGTCGTTTTGTTCCGGCGCCGGGCGTCGGAGACGACCGAGACGCAGCCGCCACATTCGGGGCAACGGAGGCCCGCCTGATCGATGCAACGGGTCTCTTCGTGCCCACATCGGCAGCAGCGG
The DNA here is from genome assembly GCF_017875325.1 of Methanofollis sp. W23. Taxonomy (NCBI): domain Archaea; kingdom Methanobacteriati; phylum Methanobacteriota; class Methanomicrobia; order Methanomicrobiales; family Methanomicrobiaceae; genus Methanofollis; species Methanofollis sp. W23. Next base: position 8,281 of record NZ_JAGGMN010000002.1, read on the forward strand.
ATCCATACAACTTCTTCCCGAGGGAGGAAGAGACGGTCGAAGTTCGTGAGGCGAGTCTGCGCGTTCATGACCCTATCGCCTCCAGGAGAGCTTTGCGCTGGCCTTCCTCGGTGGTGGGGGGAATCCATACCAATTTCCCGCCGCCGGTCTTCCATTGAACGGTGCGTCCGCATTCGGGGCAATGCATGGTGTTTTTCCCGACGCGCTCCATCGCGGCGCCGCAGGTATGGCACTCCATCACGCGTCACCCCCGATCATGTGCGGGCAATCCCTCTCCGTAGAGTTGTCGTAGGGGAAGTGCCGGCACAGGAGCGGCCGGTCGGGGCTGTCGTAGATGGCGCAGGAGTAGAGCCCCGTGTCGCTGTTCTGGCGGAGGTGCTTGCACGGGAAGTTGAACCGCAGCCAATAGCCGCCCTCTTCTTCGTGGATAGTGATCTTGTCGCCGATGCCGTCCAACATCTGGAACCGCTGGATCTCGGAGAGGACGAGGGGGTCGTTGTCTTTCGAGTACCAGACCTCGAAATATTTGCAGCACTCGCCGCAGGTGCGGCAGTGTGCCGGGTCGATGTAGGGAGAGGAGTTCATGGTGTCTCCTCCTTGCCTTCCAGGGCGGCGCATGTCGCTTGAATCGCATCAAAACACGCGTCGGTGAATCCCATGTCCTGCCAGCCAAGTGGTGCCGTGCGAATCGGACGATGGCGGCGTTTGTCGATGGAAAGAATATACTCGTATGTGGTGGAGCATGTGGAAAGCTCTTGTAGTGAGGTGGTGTATGCGGACAGTAGGGCGTCGCGGCTAGCGGGATCGCTAATCTTTTTGGCCCGCTCGATCCTCCTGAGTAGATCTTTTCTGATTCTAGACCGAACCCGAGCATCCGAGAGAGACATCAGGCCACCCCCTCGCCGATCACCATCTCCAACGCGGTGAGGCTCGCCTTCAGCCCCGACGCCCCGCCGCCGCCGGGTCCGGCGTAGAACAGGAACAGGCGTTCGACCAGACCCGGGATGGGGCGGCCTTCGGAGTCGAGAACGTCTTCCAGGAAGGAGGGATCGATCTCGATTTCCAGGCTCGCCTTCAGCACCACCTTCGGAGGGGTGGCGGTGAGGTGATCCACCGCGGCACAGAAGTTTTGAGATGCGACTTGCACCTCGGCTTCGGTGGTCATGTGGTGGCCTCCTGGACGACCTGCTCCAGATCCACGGTGCCGGCCCGCACTGCGTTCACCGCCGCCCAGATTGCTTCGACGGTTTCGGGGACGCGGGGCTCGGGGACTCTCGCACTGATGAGGATGGTCTGCCGGAGTCTCCCGTGGGCGACGACGGCGTGCAGCCGGACAAGGTTTGATGTGCCAAACTGCGGGCGCACGATCTTGATGAGGGCGAGGTCGTCGGCGAGGAAGGTTTGATCCCGGATCCTGCAGATGGCAGGGGGTTGGAGGGCGACTTGGGTGGTCGCGGTTGTGGTGGCTGGCATTCAGGCCACCTCGATGATGGGGGTGCGGTGCGATACCGGGACGCCGCTGCCAGCACCACGGATTCGCACCTCTGTGGGTGGCCGGTTCAAGATCTCGCGCTCTTTTATAGTACTGCAGCCAACGGTTACAATGGCAGTTCCCGCCCGGGCCGACCAAAGCAGGGGTTGAGGGCTGCCAATACTTTTTTTCATACGTTCTTTCATTTTACTTCCTCCTTTTCTATACTACCGGGAGTATATCGCTCCCTTGTATAGGGCTATACCCATAACTACATAAATCTTTCTAATCGCACCGCCGCACACAAAACTACACAAAAAAATACATAAGTATATAATGTAATGGTGGATATGATATTCCATGCCCATTGTAACTCCCGAACTGTACAACCCCGAAGAAGTAGCCGAGATATTGGGTGTCAGCCCACATACTGTCCGGCAATGGTGCCGCGATGGAAGAATAAAGGCCATGAAAATTGGGAGATTGTGGAAGGTTCACAGAAGTGAGATTGATAAAATAATGGAGAATGGGCTACCTCTTGATGAGGAGGGGGAGACACAAGAGTATAAATAGTATCGTTGATTATGTTGATCGTGTTGATCGTATGGGTATGAAATGGGTGACACCTAATGTCGTGGGTGCCGAACTTGGGGTTCATCCTCAAACGGTGCGCCGCTGGATAAAGCAAGGAAAAATACGAGGGATCAAATACGGCCGCCAATGGCGTGTGCCGTTTGAAGAATTTGAACGAATCGTAAGAGAGGGTGTTGATGTGGATAATCCAGATGAGGAAGGAGGTGTGGTGGTTGCAGCACCACGCCTCTAATAGTAGTGCCGTTCCGTTCGCTGTCCCCAAGCTACACGCCTGGAGGGATAGCTGATGATATGTTGCCCCCCCCTGGTTGATATTGTTTTGGGTCATTGCGCTCTATGCGGGGTGAGTTTATGACCGAGGTTGGGGATCACGGCCACGGCGCAAAGATCACGGCATCTCGGGAGAAATACCTATACAGAATTGCCAGAGATCTGCATTCGCAGAACCCTGTCGAGAACTTTCTAGAGGATCTTCAAGACACAAATCGGAAAGTAATTTCGCCGCCCCTCCCTGAAGAGACGGTATCTCAAATCTATAAAGATGTGGCCGGGTGGAATCTCCAATTCACGCCGCAGATATACCAGATGCACGTGCCGCCAGGTTCAATATCTGCAATCGTAGAGGGCATGCGCCGGGTAGTGTCTGAAAATGATGGAGATCAGACTAAAAAGGAAAATACCCGGGCTATAGAAATTAGAATGTGCCACCGCCTCGACGATAAAGAGAATGGGGCCGTTGTGCCCATCGAGATCCCCCTCAGAATGGATCTCAGTACTCTCCAATATATCGAGGGGGCGGGGGCTCGGATTGTAGGCAATCCCTACCATGAAGTTGAACCCTACGAGGCAGTCCGATTTACCAACGCGATGGATCTAGATCGGATATTTTACCATGCCCAATCTGTATACCAGGAGCGAAACGCCACAAATGCGCCGAAGATCATCACAGATGAAAATCTGATGAAGATGAGAGAGGCGTTCATCGAACGCGCACGCGGGTACCTAGAGCGCGGGGATGATGAGTGCTCGGTCCTGAACGACCTCATCAACGAAGACCGTGGGCACTATTTCTGGGAAATTCGGATCTCAGATATTGTTGGGGCTGCGAAGGATGCCGTCCAACGCGCCAATAGTAATGCTCGCCTTCAGAACAATCCTCTTCTGAAACTAACTCCTGCAAGTGTTGCGGAGAGGTTTGTAGACCTAAAAGGGAAAGAGATCAGATTTGTCTACGATCTGAAGATCTGGAGAGTCTGGAACGGCATTCGGTGGGAAGATGACCCCGCCGAGGTGAAAATTCAGAAGAAAATTAAGGAAGTTGTCTCGAACTTGGCAAAAGAGGCCACGCTTACCGTGGAGGATGAAAAAATCTTGGGGGCGGTTACCAAATTCTTCAAGGGACTGCTCTCCAATGGAGGAATCAAGGGACTAATTGAGATTATATCACGAGATGAAAAAATTGCCACGAGTTATGGGCACTTCGACGCAGACCCGTACCTCCTGAACTTTGAAAACTGCACATATGACTTGCGAACGTTTACAGGCCGTCCACATTCCCCCGATGATCTGATCACCAATGTCGCGGGCCAGGGGACGGATCCCGACACTGGAGAAACCATGACAGTCAGGTACGACCCCTCGGCCAAGTGCCCCCTCTGGAAGAAGAGCCTCGAAGAATGGTTCCCGTTGGATCATGATCATAACCCACATGGGAAAAACGTAGACCGCGATACAATCGAATCCCTCCAGGTTCGATTGGGATACAGTATTTCAGGAAATGCCATTGAAGACGACTTCCTGGTGTGGTATGGATTGAAGGGGCGAAATGGAAAGGGGGTATGCAAGGATATTACTATGGCAGTTCTTGGAACCTATGCCACGGTATCTGACCGAACCTTAGTCATTGAAACGTATGAAACGGGGAAAGGAGGATCCAGAGGAGACCTCAAAAATCTCATTGGGAAACGCCTCGTTTTCGTAGATGAACTTAAAAGGAAAGATAGGTTGGACTGCGCGTTTGTGAAGGACTGGTGCGGGCACGGCATCATATCTTTCCGGCCGCCATACGGATCCAACGAAATCCATATGCGCCCCGCAGGATCCATCATACTCCTCACAAACAATCTGGGATCTATTGAAAGTGCCGACAGTATATGGGACAGGTTGAGGATTGTCCCGTGGACCAAGTACTTTGGTGAGAACGAAAGGAAAAAGAATCTCAGATCCGAGTTGTTCAAAGAATTGCCGGGCATTATAAACTGGTACCTTGAAGGCTACAAAAAATATACTCAACTAAAAAAATTGCCAGAATCCAACGCAATGCATGCATCACGGGTGAAATACATGGAGGACAACAACCCTCTGGCAGACTGGATCGCCGATGAGATGATATTGGCGAATGAGGCCCCAAAATCTCAAAGGCACAAAATAAAAACTCTAAAATCGGAAGTTTACACGTATTATAAAAACTGGGCGCTAAATGAAGGATATGATAAAAAAGAGTACCTTGGAAGAACCACATTCTACAAGGAACTTGAGGATAAATACAGAGGAGTGATCACCCTTAAAACCATACAAGGCAGTAGATTTTATCAAGGAATATGTCTTAGATATCGGTTTGAAAATGATAAACATACGCTCTAAACCTTTTTTCAACTATTTTAGCCATATTTTGAAGAGATAATCAAACTATATAGATGATAATCGAACTATATAGATCGAAATGTTCACAGCGCTAACTTTTTGGGACTCTGCACCCTGACCCTACAACTCTGCACCCTGACCCTACAACTCTGCACCCTGACCCTACAACTCTGCACCCTGACCCTACAACTCTGCACCCTGAATATCCTCATATATCTGTTATTTTCTACTATACTCAGAGTATTATAGGAATCTACCCTATAAGGGTGCAGAGTTACCTTGTCATAACACTACACAGAGCGCATTTTCGCGTTCCCATAAGGTTTATAGAAATGGGGTGTAACTCTGCACCCTACAAATCATGAATATTACAATCTGCCGATCAATCCTGAAAAGAAGAGTGACATTTGTTCCGATTCATTTTGATTAGGGTGCAGAGTTTGATCTCAACTCTGCACCCTGTCAATAGTATTATATATTAGATCGCACCTTCGGGAATGAATTACAGAACCCCAACGATCTGCCCGACATTATTCACCACCGGCAGGAGCGACATCCCCCATGCCGCGAGCAGAGGGTACACCGCCCCGCCTGGCATCGACCGTTCGGCCATGACCGCCACCCCTGCCATCAGCACCACCCCTACCAGTTTTGCCCCCAGCATCGTGTGAACCGACTCGACGACCGGGACCATGAGAGGGTTCGCCTCCTGCCCTCCTCGGTCCAGGGCGTACGCCGTGGTGGCGACATCGCAGCCCTGGAGCACCACCACCATCCCCAAGATCACCATCACCAGGTGCCGTTTCTCGATCTCCATTACGCCTTAAATCGGGCGGATGCAATATAACCCTAACGCCTCTTCAGGATCAATTATTTTTGCTATGGAGGTTTTTTTGATGGGCTGATGACAAAAAAGTATATCAAAAGAACGCATCATATGACAACGAATATATGCCGTGACGTTATTTTAGATCTTATCCCGTAAAGGGAGTGTGAAAAACGATGAATGTACAGAAGAACGATGAAGCGGTTTCACCCGTGATCGGCGTCATCCTGATGGTTGCCATTACGGTGATCCTCGCGGCAATGGTCACAGTCCTGGTATTCAACGAGACCGACAAGATACAGCCTTCAGAAAAGTCTGTAATCCTCCAGGGTTCAGCCACGGGATCATCCGTGACGGTGGAACTGATTAGCGGAGCAGATGTCGTTGAATTAACTGCACTGAAGTTCTCGTTCGGTGCGGACTATCCCGAGGAGGACACTATAATTGCCAACGGATATATTGTTAATGAGGGGTACACGGTTACATCAGGGCAACTAAGTCCCAGTGCTACAAACGGCACAGAGGGCTCATCTGTCGATATTTTCAGCGACAAGAAGTTTAGCGTCGGTGACACCTTCCAGATGGATAACGATGGGGGGAAGTTCACCGTGGTCGGCATCTTCGCCGACGGCACCGAACAGGTGCTCTACACGAAGACATACCCCATAGTAACAGAGTAACCTCTCCAACCTCCTCTTTTTCCCCGCACCGCAACCCTTATCCCCCCACGCCCCCACCACTCTCCATCCTGCTCCCCACAAATGGTAAAATGTTCATCGAATTTCACTCGCCCTGGGGTCGTCGCCCCGTGGCCGGGGAGCAGGCACTTTTTCCGACACCGAATTAAAAAAGAAGAAGGTCAAGCCTTTGGCACAGAGAACGGCATCACCACTTGCCGCCGTCCATCGACCGGGATGAACGTCGCCTGATAATCGCCCATCGGGTGTGCAGGCGTGATCAGTATACCCGTTGCGTCCTCGGGCCAGATATACGCCTCAGCGACGTCAGGGGAAGCGCGAGTGCGGTCGATCCTGCGGTATATCGAAACCTTCCCAATCCCCCACTGGTTCGCCGGCTCCATCTTGCGGATCTCTGCAGTATACCCCGCACCGAGGAACCCGACCATCATGGTATCGTTGTTTTCATGATCGGGGAAAAGAGCGAAAGAACACGGTTCGAGGTCGGGGCCGCTGGTGAGGACGAAGGCACCGGCGGCGAGAACCGCCACGATCACAACACCGGCGACAAGAATCACGCGAGAAGAAGATAAGTTCATTCCCCCTCTCCTTCGGCATACAACGGATCAGTGTGCCGGACAGCACAATTCTCGACATCAGGGGACGAAGAGATGAACCCGCGGCACGCGGCAATGGTAATTCCACCGACAAGAGCCGCCCAGAGCAACCCGAAGATCCCAAGAGAGGGGAGACCCATCATCGTCTGCGCGAGAGAATCAACGACACTTACGCCATAGAGTGCGACGGCGGCGGTGAGGGTGCCGAACAGAACAGAGAAGAAACGACCGCAGAGAGCGCGAGGGGCAATCATAGATACCTCCGAGGATCGATGTTGTGCCGTTCACCATACTCGGTAATGGCCCTTCGTGCAAGGTCCGATTTAGAGCAGGCCACCCCCTCAACAAGGGCACCGCGAACAATAGCCGACTCTTCTTTTCCCAGGACAAACGTCTCTCTGGAGGGAGGCATAATATGAATATCGTCACAACTATATAATACCCTATTGTTATGTCTGAAAAATATAGGTGTTATAGGAATTTTCTCTGGATATCTTCGAGGCTATATTCCCCAACGCTTCGCCGGGCTCGCCGGTCGATCACGGGGAGCATGGTGCCGACGAGTTTGTCCAGACGAATGACCTGGCCCCCGAGAGGGCGCAGATCAATTAGATAATCGTTTTTCCGGGCCATTAGACATACCTCCGATAGAGCGAATACCCTATGCCTATCAGGGCGGCGGCGGCGAATGCATACCCCATCTCGGCGAATTCGGGCAGGATGTGCGGGATGATCACTCCTGCGATAAGGCCGCCGACCATGAACGGTATGACGACGTCGCCGGACCGCAGGAAGAGGACGATGAAGACCAACGCAGACAGGAGGGAGACGAAGACCATCACGCCGAAGTCTCCCCCGCCGAACTGGTCGCCGTAGGTGTCGGCCTCGGCCTCCCAGAATGCCGGGATTGAGAGGTTGCCGCTCATGAGCGTGTTGAAACGGTCGCCGTAGGTGGTACGGGGGCGTGGCGTGACAGAGGGGAGCGTGAAACTGACCTCAGAGGAGTACCCGCCGCCACACCCTGCCCGGGCATAGAACGTCTCGCCTGCGACCAGGGGGAAGGATTCGATGGTGGCAGTGTAGGACGAGGTGTTGGTGGAGATGATGGCAGACTGGTATCCGTAGTTGCCCGGAGCGGTGCCGAGGGCGATCCATACCTCCGAGTACGGAGTCGAACCCGAGAGCGTGACCGACTGAGATGTGAGGCCTGAGGCGGCGACGGTGAGACCGTCGCAGAGCGTGTAGTCGGTGCCGGCCGTGCGGTGAATCACCAGGTCCTGCTGATAGGATGATACGTCGGTGGCGTTGTAGTCGATGGTCTGGTAATAGTCGTAGCCGTCGAGGGCGGCGGCGGGGGCGGCGAGGAGGAGGAGGAGGGCGGCGCAAAGGAGGAGGACGCGGCGCATCATTTCGCCTGCCCCCATCCGAATTTGGTGGCCACCTGGATCAGAAACGTCACAATGGAAAGAACCACCGCGACCTGGAAGAACGCGGCGAGGGGCGGCGGCATGTGGAAAATGCCCACCATAGAGGGGTAGACGTAGACCATCGTGCAGATCATCTCTTTGAGCCACCCCAAGCCCGCGAGACCCAGGGATACCGCGAGGCCGAAATAGTCCAGGATCCCGATGTTGGAAGGGGCGGCCATGGACGACATTTCAGAGAGCTCGAACGCCGAGGTCTCGGGTGCGGTGTAGTAGTTGTGGGCGAAGATGCCCAGGCCGTTGAGGAGGGCAATGGCCGGCCCACAAAAAGTGAGAAGAGTTAGAATATCGTGGAATCTCATCTTTCATCACCTGTAGAGTTTGTATTCGGATTTCCGCATGTATACGAACACTCCCAGGAACGTCAGTGCCGCGACGATGGGCGCGAGAGCGAGGGGGAGCCACCCGAGGAAGACCGGGAGCCCGCCGCCGAAGAGCGGGACGATGATCGCACCCTGTCGGACGCGAGGCCCTGAGAAGAGGCTACCGAGACCGATAATCCAGCAGACCGAGATGAGCTGATACCAGAACTCATCTTCGAACCCGAGATCCACCAACCGTCCGGTGCCGTGAAGCGTAATCTCCCGGTAGTTGGAGATGGTGCCATACTGCGTGTGCGTCGCGTTGAACCCGTAGGACGCGGTGGTCGGATGCGTGTTGTCGATGGCGTACGAGGAGTTGATCCATCCGGCGGCGTTTGGTGCAGAAGATTCAGTGTAGAGCACTGTGCCGGCCGCGTCCTTCACCCAGAAGTTGAGTGTTGTGGTGCCGTTGACGCCCTGTGGATCATGGTAGGAGAGGGCGAGCGAGATGGATTCGGGGGAGACTTCTGTTGCGGTGAGGTCGTAGGAGGGGTACTGTGCGCCGGCCGGAGCGTCACGAAGCCTGAACTGGATGGTGTACTCCGCCTCTTTCGGGAAGATAGAGAAGGTGGTGGACGTGTTCGAGACCGGATCGAAGGCGTCGATCTGGTAGCGGATGCACTCGATCATCAGGAAGTTGATCGACCCGTCGAGGCCGGTGGTGCCGGAGAGCGTCGCGGTGGTGATGTTTGCGCAGTCACCGACCGGGACACCGATGAGGTTGCTGAGCCAGTCGTCAGGGTTGGATATCTCGATGTAGGCCGCGGAGAGTTGGACGCCGGGCATCGGGGCGCCGTAGTCGTCGATGCAGTGGAACCGGACGGTCCGCGGGACGTAGTTCCCGGTAGACGGCGGCGCTGCGGCGGCCTGTTTGGTGAGTAGCAGCGTCACTTTCGTGTCCCGGTCAACGAAGGCGTAGGTGGATGTCGGGTAATATCCCTGCGCCGCGGCAGAGACCGTGTACGACCCGTAGCCGACGGTGAAGCGGGCGGTGCCGGAGGAGGTGACGGTTTCCTGCCCGTCGGTGAGTGAGACCGTGGTGGAGTTGGTGAGGATGGTGCCGGCCTCTGCGTCTTTGACGGTGACGTTGAGGGTGAACGACGAGGCGAGGGCGACGTTGCGCTGTGTGACTCCATCGACGACGACCGTCTCGGTTATGCCGGTGTGCCCCGGTGCAGAGGCAGAGAGGGTGTACTGCCCGTTGGCGACGTCGGCGAACTCGTAGAACCCCGTGGAGGTGGTGACGGTGCTGTCGGACCATGAGGCGTTGTTGACCGCGACGGTGGCGCCGGAGATGCCCTGCGCTGAACCCTGAGCGTAGACCTGGCCGTAGAGGGATGTGGTGTTTGCCGGCGGCGGGGTGTCGGGGTAGAGGTAGAGGTTGATTGCCCAGGTGGAGAGGCGCGGGACGCTGGTATATTCAGTGGTTTGTGAGGTGTAACCGGATTTGCTGACGGTGAACGAGACGGGGAAGTCGGGGTTGAGCGGTGTGATGCTGAAGTATCCGGCGCTGTCGGTGGTATCGCTGTCGCTGGTGCCTGCGGCGGGTTGTGCGGCGGAGACGGTGGCGCCCTCGATGACGGTGCCGGTGGTTACGTCGTAGACGAAGCCGGTGGCGGTGACGTTGGTTTTCGGGTCGATGTACATGCCGCTGATCGTTGCGGTGGCAGAGGGAGAGGCGAGTTCTTTGAGCGAGGAGTCGTAGACGCGGCAGGTGATGGTGTGGCGCCCTTCGGAGGGGAAGGAGAGAGATTGTGTTTTTGCGGCGGCGGCTGTAGTGGCGTGGGAGTAGGTGCCGGTGAATTGGTCGTATTCGTACCATGTGGAGCCGTTGAGATGGTAGGTGTTGTAGAGGGCGCCGTCGGTGAACCACGAGATGTACGCGTATTCGGGGGCGTCGGCGGCGGCGGATAGGGTGGCCTGGATGGGTTCGTAGACGGCGGCGGTGGTGGGGGAGAGGGAGAGAATGAAATATGTGGTGTCGGGGTCGTTGGGGAGGTCGGGGGCAGGATCTACATAGACATAATCATAATCTCCCTGAGATATAACATAAGCCCACGCCGCAGTACCAAACGTCGGATACATAGCAGACGGCGCAGACGTGGTTAAAACCCGCCAGTCAGCATCATCGATGGCAAATTTCAGAGTAGTACCTTCAACACGAAACTTATACACATGATAAGAAGAACCCGTTATACGCTCCTCATTAACTAACTTAGACGAACTAGACCCACTACAACGATAAACATTGAACCCCGTAGACCATAAACCAACGTGAATCCCATTTCTCGTACTCACATCATACGCAGGAGAAGTACCCGTGAAAAGACCAAAAATGATCTGGTTCCCCCCAGCATGACGTACCCGAAAATGACATTCATAGGTCCCGCTCATCGAATTAGGATACTGATACCAGTTCCACCGCTTCGCAAGGGAACCCGAATTGGTCCAGATAGACGCAACACCGACATCCACCGACGACGATCCCCCCGAGACTCGATGATTCCAGACAGACGAGATGGATCCACCGAAGTCGTCCCTAAAATCTTCGTAGGCGCTGACGGGGGCGACGGCACCGATCATCATCAATGCGAGGGCGGCGAGGATCACCAACCGTGGCGTGCCTCCTCCCGGCGTCAATACCCATCCCTCCTGTACTGCACCTTCTGAATCACCACGCGCCAGATGTAGATCAGCGCTCCGACGCCGCAGGCGAGAATCAAGAAATAGAAGAACTTCGCGAGCATGAACCAGGTATTGGCATACGGGTTCGGGCCGTTGGCACCGATATACATCGTGAACCAATCGAAGATAGGCCCGAAGCCGATCACCAGGGCGAAGAGGGCGACGATGGTGCCCAACCCCGCAATGATGGCGAAGATCACAGACGGTCCTCCGTCGCTCATATCAGATCCCTCCGTCGTCGCTGCGGTTGGCGACAATGACCGCGTACAGTCCGAGGGGGAGGAGGACGCCGAAGATGAGGAAAGTGCCGAAGATCAGGTTGAGATGGCCCATGGTGTCCTCGCGGTCCTGAGACATGGGGAAGGCGCCGTCGGCTTGGTCGATGTGTTGGTCGTTGAGGGTGTCGATGATCGGGCCGGAGGCGATGTAGAGGAAGCCGACGACGGCGAGGGCGACGGCGAGGTAGACGAGGACGCCGACACTGCCCGCGTCATCCATCGCTCTCCTCCTCCCCCTCGGGCGGCTGGATGATGCCGTAGTCTTTCATGATGTCGGTGAGGGTGGCGCCTACGACGCCGCCGGGGTAATCCTCGGCGAGGAGGGTGAGGACGGTGGCGACCCGGGCGCGGTAGGCCGCGGTGTTGGCTGCGGCGGTGACTTCATCTTCGGTGTAGACGGTTTTGGAACTCATTTCTTCGACCTCTTTTTCTTTTTCTTGGCGGGAGTTTTCACGGGTGGCGGGACGATGGCGAAGGGGACGGGGGAGAGTTCGAAGAAGCCGATCCCGCCCTTTTTCGTGCTCTTCTTCTTGCTTTTCTTCTTACTCTTCTTCCGGCGGCGGCGCTCCTGGGATTGTGCGGGCGGCCCGAAGGAGAAGGCCGGAGGGTTTGCCGGCGGATAGCCCGGCGGGTTTTCGGGCGGGAAGTCGAACGGGTTGTCGAGGATGTTGATCTCGGGGATGGTGTCGGTGCCAATGATGGTGCTCGCGGCAGATGCGGGGGTCGCCAGTGCGGCCAGAATCGACGATGTGATCGGGACTGAGGGCGAGTGAGCATAGTCGAGCGGCGATGAGTGAGCGAAGGCTCCAGGTAGAGCGGCGTCGATCCCGCCGTCAAGGGCGTCGGCGACGCGGTCGGAGGGACGGTAGGAAGTAGTGTTTCCGGGTTTGACTTGCGTTTCGGGAGGAGTGACGAAAACGTACCGGGGAGACTCTGCGATTATGTCGGGCGTCACGACGGGGACGGTAGGCTGGACCAGCCGATCCTCTGCGGTCGGTCGAGAGAGAGGTTGCGGACCGGTGGGGAATGCTGGGAAGGCGTCGGGGAAGTTAGACGGGCCGAATGGAGACTGCGGTGAAGGGATGGCTTCGGTAGCCTGGAAGCGTGCTTTGGTTGTGTCGGGACGGGTGAAGATCTCAGCGCGACCGATGTTCCAGGCGTCGGGCGAGTAGGGGATCTCGGGGATGTGGTGATCTCTGGCGATCCGCTCGTTGGTGCCGGCGGGATTTTTCGGCGGGGTGATCGTTGCCCGGGAGATGTTCGGGCCGTTCCCGATCTCTGCACCCCCTGGACTCCATTCACTGTTACCGGGCCGATGCGTACCGATATCGAAGGGCTCTTTACCGCCGAAAATCTCCTGTTCGGGTCGGCCGGTTGGGAATTGTGGTCCGGGGTTCGGTGTCGTGGGGAAGATTTCGGCGACCGCGAGAGGAAGCGTGGCGGCGGCACCGGCGGCGAGGGCTGTACCTGCCCCCGCTCCCACCGTGCCCGCTCCCTGAGCGGTTGCGAACCCTGCGGCACCTCCTCCGGTGCGGCCGATTGTCGTGGCGACCGCGGGCCCTGCTGCTGCAGCGCCGCCGCCGACCCCGAGCACTGCTCCGGCGGTCAGGGCGGTCCCGACGATCCCGGCACCGATGAGCGCACCTTTCCCGAGGTCTTCAGGCCGGGCGGCAAACTGGTACCGGGAGTCTTTTGGTAGGCCGGGGATGATGCCGAACACCGTGTCCATCCCTTTCCCGACCAGAAAGCCGAGGGCGGCGGGGCCGGCTTTGATGGCGACGTCTATGGGCGACGCGTGATGAGAAGAGGGGTTTGGCTGCTGGCGTGCGGCGCTCTGCGGTTCAGGCGGGCGCTGCGGACGAGGCGCGGGCTGCTGCTGAGGAGGAGGTTGGGGAACGGGAGGCTGTCCCCCGTTCTGCTGTATCTGGTGCTGTGCGGCGAGGCGTTGGGCGGCGAGCGCCTGCGGTCCCGGGTGCGTGACCGGGCGAGGAAGCGGAGTGGCCATGACAGATCACGCCCCTCCTCCACCGCCGAAGATGTAGACAACTGCCATGATAGCGCAGATCACCATCTCGACCGCGATGAGCGCCTTCATCCACCCCGGCCACGAGGACGTTTTGAGGTCGTCGGTCTCTTCGGCAACCCTCTCAGCGATGTGCCCTTCGAGATCTCCGGCACCGATGCGCTGAAGGTAACGCTCAATCTCGAAGAGAGGAACCTCAGAGACGGCCGGGATGAGGACGGGATCGTCGATTTTCCCGGCCTTGAGCAGATCCATCAGGTCGCCGTAGTTTGCAATCTGTTCATCTTCGTCGTGTGTCTTGTTCCAGTCAATTACGGCGGTTTTAACGGCGGTCTGGAGTTTCGGATCGGTGGAGATCCCCCAGGTGTCCAGGAAGATCTTGGCGTTAACGGCACCGAAACGGTGACTGTCGGGGGACCGCTGAATCCAGGAAAGTGGGAGACCGACGGCGGTGAAGATCCCGGCAACGTAGTCCATTGCCTTGAACTTCATGCGTCCCGACCGCTCAACGAGGACGCCGAGATCTGAACCGGTACGCGAGGCGGTCCAGTAGCCGTTCACCGGCCCCATGGACCACCAGTACCAGATCCACGCACCGTTTGAGAGGAGCAAGAACACTCCGAAGGCCACGAAAGCCCACCAATACCATGCGAGCCCGAGGATCATCCCCTCGGTCGCCCCGGTTGTATATACGCTTACAGGCATTTTTTTAACCTCTCTTTATGAAGGATAGGAACCCCCCGCCGACATCTTTCGGGACGTCGGGCCGTCCCGCCGAGATAGTCTGTGAGATTCTGTTCTCGTTGAGGGCGTCGCGCTCTCTGCTGTGCCGAGTATACCCGATGGACTTGCCCGCGAGGATGTCGCAGAAGACGAACCGGGCCATCCTCTCTGCTGCGTATTCGTCGGCGTCCCACTCTTTGACTCGCATAATGTCCGTGACGCGCCGCCGCAGTTTCTTGTGTGCCTCGGGCGTCGGGATGTTGGTGAGTTCGACGTGTCTGGCGACGGGACCGGAGAAGATCCACAGGTCGGCCAGGGATTTTGTGTTCGGGATGTCCGGGTCAAGGAGTTTCGCGAGGGTACGCTCGCCCAGAGGCATTCCTGCGGACGGCAGAGCGCGGTCCGGGTCGTTGGCCCGTTCCATGAGTTCTTCGTATTCTTCATCTGAGATTTCGAGTGGCATGGGGTTCACCTCATCGGCGGCATTTCGCCGCGTTCCATGAGTTTTGCATCTCTGATCGGGCGTAGATACTCCTCCCAGACCACGCGCCAGACGTTGATGACGCTCGCCAGAGTGACCGCGAGGAGAAGGTACGGGACGCCGGCGGGGTGGACAACCGTCTCGACCGGGATGACGTGGACCGCGCCGTCGATCACCTCGGTATAGGTGGCAGCGAAGGCAATGGCGGTGGAAAGGTAGGCGGCAGCGGCACTGAAGATGAACGCGAGGATAGCCCAGAGGTCATGTGCGCCGACGTTGGGATAAAGCGAGAGGAAGAGGAAAAGGAACGGCGCGATGGCGATAGGTAGCCAGATCTCGAAGGGGATGTATGCCGCGTCGGGAGGGAGGATCGTCGTGGTATCGGCGGCCGTGACGTTGATTGCCGCCGCCGGCGCTATGATGAAAGAGAAGAGCACTAAAAGGGGAAGAAATGAGATTCGGGGGGTCATGATTGCCCCCGGTTACTTCTGGCGCGGCATCAGGACGTAGAGCGCACCAAGGATACCGACAGCCGCCATGATGATCAGCGTGATCGCCAGGAGACCGTACCCGCTCTGGGTCGTGGTGGCCAGACTGGTCTGGATTCCGTGCCAGGACGAGTTGTCGGGGATGGCGGGGGTCCCTGCCTCGATGTTGTAGAGGATCACAACGCCGATAGCCATCACGACTGCCGCGACGATGAACCCGAGGACAACATTGACGTTGCCATCCTCCACGTCCATCTTGTACCGGTCCCTGACGGCGCTAGCGCCGCCGGTTGCGTATACGGCGAGGAGTTCCTTGCCGTACTTGGTGTACTTTTCAATCAGAGTCATCTTTCCTTTCACCTCACTTGGTGAGGTATTGGAAGATATACTATATAGATGTAGTTATGAACTATTTAGAATATATTTAGTATATTGACTATATTGACGCGGCATCTTCTGGTGGCGGGGCGGCGACAGTCTTCACAATTGGGGGTTGGTTCGGGATGCGAGTGAATGGGAGACGGCCGAACCGCTCTTTTGGCTCTTCGAGGATGGCCCACCCGTGCCGCGGGAGGATGCCGATCAGACGGGTGGAAACCATGCTGATCCTGCTCTTCGGGCGACTCCCCCGCAACCAGATGTAATAAGAGAGCCGGTCGGTGACGCGATAATCCATGTCGTTGGTGTCCTGGGTGCCGATCATCATGGAGATGTTGTTTTTTCGGAAACTGATCATCGTCTCTGAGAACCAGCCTACCAGGTGCCAGAGGTCTCCCCGGGCGCAGGCCGGGAAGACCTGGTGCGCCTCGTCGATGGAGATAAGGAAGAACTCGTCCTGGTATTTCAGGCGGATCAGGGCTTCGAGGAACTCATACCACCAGATTGCAGAGGGTGCGCGAACCGCCTCGGTAGGGCGCTTTTTCTGCCGGGTGAGGTCGGCGGCCATAATACGGTCCAGAACTTCAGGCGGGAGGTAATACTCCCGGGGTTCGTATACGATATTGATGCCGCCCATAAGGAGGTTAGAGTACAAATCCTCGACAGTGCCGTACGTAGTAATCTCTTCGATGGGCTGAAGTTGGATCTGATACCTCTTTCGGTCGCGCTCTTCGTACCACGCGAGACGGTCTTTGTAATAGAGATGAACCCTAAGAGGTTTGACGTGTTTCGCATCGGGGAACGATTTCTGGAAGTTTTGCGGGATCTGGCAGTTCCAGTGGTCGTTCTCCAGGCCGCGGTGAATGACGGTTTCGGGATATTTCGGGGCGCCTCCAGAGGAATGCTTGTTGTATGGTGCCGGCAGGTACGTTGCTGCTTGTTCGAGTTGTACTATGAACGTGCTTTTCCCGCTACCGAATTTCCCGACAAGCCCCGTCATGGTTCCCCCGTAAGCGGTCACGCCGTCGTCATGCACGGAAATCTCATACGCCATCTCTCTGCCCTTCGAGGCCGACACTCTCTGAAGAGGGCGCGGGAGTGTGGATTCGTCCATTATTCGCCACTTCCGCGCCTATCCTCTGCGGGGGAAGGTCTCTTGTTCAGGAGCATGTCGGAGAAGTACATGTCTTGCGATGCGATGGAGATCAAGTCTTCATTCAGGCATACAGTGACGAAATAGTCCATGATGTCTGAGGTTTTTGAGAGTGTTTCAGCCCAGAGGCTGCTATCGTTGGCAAAGGACGTTGCAACCTTATCCCACGTCTTCTTCCACTCAACCCAGTCTGAGAGGAATTGGGCGGGGGGCTTCCCTTTCTTTTTTTGAATAGCCGCCCATGTGAGGGACATGACGGAGCGGGACAACCGAAGCGCCTGGGCGGGATCCGTGGAGCATGACGCCACCACAATCAGGCGACCAAGAGCCTCTTTATAATCATTGGGTATAATGCCCATGCTATATACTTTTCGTGATTACATATATACTTCACTGGGGGGTGTAGGGCACCGTTAAGAGAACGAATTGTCCGAATCCCAGGGGGGCGGCGGCCGGCGTGACGGGAGAGGGATACATAAAGGGGAGAAATGAGAGAAAAAGAGAATTAGAGAAAGATTATCACTTTTTCTTGCTCTTCTTCTTGGCACTCTTCTTCCGAGTCTTCTTCTTCGGGGCTGGCGCACCGAAGCCGAAGGGATCGTAGGATCCCATGTTGGCACCGAAGTCGGCGAAGTTTGCCCCGCCGGGGAGACCGCCGCCAGGACCGAGGTTGGCGTTGACGTTGCCACCAATTTCGCCAACATTGTCAAGGATGCCAGCGAAGCCAGAGGGTTTCTGCGCGGCGGCCCGCTCAGCTTTGGTAAGTTTGCGGACTTTGGGAGAAGTCTCGATCTTCGAGAGTTGCATGCCCGCTTTCCCCAGGGAGAGTTCAGACCTGGGGTTGGCATCGATGACGCGGTCGCCACCAGGGAGGAGGTAACGGCCGGGCGTCGAGGTCTTGCGGAGGTTGTGCTGCTTGACGAAGTTGTCTTCGCGCTCGCTGACGGCGCGTTCCTGCTCTCTTTTTAGTTTTCGCTCTTCGTTGCGGGTTGCGAGGGAGCGGCGGGCGTCGCCGCTCCAATTTTTAATGGAGCCTAGGATCCCCATGGATATAGAGTAGCGAGAGTGTGACAAATAGTTATCGGTAGGAATATATAATCTATGTACGGTTTATCCAGGCGCGTAACCGCTCCCAAACCCCTTCTTTTCTCGCGGCCCGTATTTCCTTGATCTCCGCAGACATACAATCTATCTCCCCCCTCATTTTGCGGGCATCCTCGGCCGTCTGTACTCGATGCATTTCGCCCCGATTCAGATCCTCCCTCAACCCCTCGATCTCGCCGGCAAGTGCCTCCTCTCTCACCCGCCGGGCCTGCACCTCCTCCTCCAGGGCGACGATCTTCCCCTGCTGCATCTCGAGTACCTCGCGCACCCGGGGGAGGAGGGCAACGGCCTCGAGTACTTCAGGCGCGAGGGCCGGTACCGCGGGGGGATCCTCGATCACCTCGGCGTCGAGGGTCGGGGCGAGGTCTCGCGCGAGGGCCTCCCGGATCTCCTCGGTGCCGAGCCCCTGATCATAGAGGCCGCGGACAGTCATCACGGTCATCACCACACCATCATCATACATATTTCGCCGGCTCTCCTTCGTCGAGGGGCAGAACTCAGAGAACCTATTGAGATATCGCCGGGTGGTCTCGGTGGGGAGGTCCGCCGCCTCTGCCACCTCCTGCGTCGTCATCATGCCAATAGATGTCGCGTCGGGGGAGAAAAAAAGGGATCGATCTGGTGCCGGGAGGCGTTGTCATCATCACGCTCATCACCCCGTGGTGCGCGTGATGATGACGTGGTGATGATGTGATGATGAGGTGATGAGGACGTGGTGTGTCGGCATCAGAGGACCATCGGGAGGGCGGCGACGGCGAAGTACGCGAGGACGAGCGCCCCGATCCAGGGGTGCCGCGCCTCCTCCATGGGGACGATGGCGCCCGCCCCCAGGCCGGCCAGCCACCCGCACCAGTGCCCCACCACATCGGTGTAGAAGGTTCTGCCGTCCCCGAGCACTGTCACCGGAGGGACGAGGAGCGGGACCACGACGAGGAGGGCGATGCCCGCGAGGATCCCCCGGGTCTTCCGGGAGGGGTGCCGGGCGACTTCGCCGACGAAGTACACTGTGATGATGCCGAGGAGGGCGAACACCACGCCAGAGAGCCCCAGGCCGGTGCTCTGCATCCCGAGGCCGGTTTTGAGTAGGGCGGTCAGGAGCGGGACGAGGGCGAGGGCCAGAAGGAACTGTTTCGATACGGTGGAGATGCCATCTTTCCCGGCCATGAGGAGGAGAGCGGGAGCGAGGATGGCGTACGCTTTGAGGTTCGACGCGAAGAAGGGCCATCCGTACGATACGAAGGGAGCAATGAGGCATTTGGCGAACTGCGGGAGGCCCTGCACCCATGGGTAGAAGGTCGGCGGGAGCTGCGACTGGATGATGCCGAGGAGGAGGGGAACGGCGAGGAAGAGTCCTATCGGGGCGAAATCATGTAGAGGATGCCTTTCCATAGAAACCACGTCACGATTATGCCAAGGACGGCAAATGCTGCTCCCATTCCGATCTGCTCCCACGAGATCAAGGCGTATGGGCTACAGCCATAGTACCCATATGGTCCTGCAATTGCCGATATCATCTCTCGCATCAGAAAAACGGCGATCACACTGGCGATAAGGGCGGCAAAAAACCAACGTGCTGAGAGGTCCGACTTAGAACTCATCCCCAATCCTCAATTGATTTCCCGCCGTGTTGGTTCAGGACGGTCTGCATTGCTGTCCTCTCCTTTTCCCGGCGCAAACTCTCCCGCTCCTCTGCGTGGATCATAACGTGGCACTTGTGGCAGAGTGTCGTGAGGTTTTCCTTTGTGTTCGTCCCGCCAGCGTGTACGGGAACAATATGATGTACCTCTAAGGCATCTGTGGCCCCGCAGCGATTACATTTGTGCCCGTCTCTCTCCAGCGCCGCAACTGATGCAACTATGTCGTCGTGGTGGCGATTCAGGAAGTTCTGGAGGGAGTTCATGGGGCCACCACCCTTACAATGTTACGGCCTTCGCCATCTCTCCCGAAGGAGACATAATACCGAGTGAACTCTGTCGAGTCTCCATCTCTTTTGGAAACTCGCACTTCATCCAGATCCATCAACAAGAATGATGCACTCTCGCTATATGCTAGATCGACGGAATACAGCGGCGTTGAGGAGAGAAATCCCCTCTCTATAATCTCGATGTTGGCGGAGGTGCCGGGGGCCGGGTTGGTGAAAGTAATTGTGTCGTTATCATAGGCAACTGAGAGGAGTTCTGGAGGGATAGATGAGGCGAAGGGGATGTAAGGCTCGGGCGGCGGGGGGCAAAGAATATGGGACATGATAACAATGCAGAGTGCGCCTGCAAAGACCCCGGCCACGATGAGAAGCGGTCTGTGCCAAACATCTTCCCAAAGGGCAAGCAGTATCCCGACACATGCGAAGAAAAGAGCGATGGGCCAGAAGTCAAGACACTTCTCGGCGAAACAGATCTCTTCGTCATCGGAGATCATGGGAGCACCTTCTTGAATCGAATCGCGTCTTTCGGCACAAGAACCGTGTCGCCCTTCTTACGCTCTCGCCCCCCAGGAAGCCGCGTATCCTCGCCGAGGATGACGCGGTACTTCTTCGGGGTCTCGCCGATGATCTTGACGGGATGGCATGTGATGCCGACCCATCCGTCCAACGCAAGATATGCCTCCTCTCCAGTCATATTCTCCATACTTCCTCCTTCCCGCATTTACGGCAGTTTTTCAGTGTTCTCCAGGTCGTTCTTTATGAATGCTTGGCAGTTTCTTTCACGCAGGTGTCGGAAGACGGAAGTGTGGAACTATCCGGTGATCCCAGATAGTTCATCATGAACTTCTCTTTCCACATATCGAGCCTTGCCCGAGCCTCTTCGGGGTGCCGTTTGTGATAATCTGCGGGCAACGTGCCGAGGAAGGCGAGTTTGGTCTTGACATAGAATCCCTTGGATTTCAAGTCGTGTCCATACCGTTCGGTTTTCTTCTCGTCGTAGCCGACGACATCGCCGACCGAGAACTCATCTTTAGATGACGGGTGTACCCAGGTGACGATATGCCAATACGTCTTTTTCATCGTCTCATCCCTCCACGAACCCGAAATCCCGATCAACACACTGGATCAGGTCTTCGCAGGTCGGCAACCGGCTCATCAGTGGCCCGGTCCTTGATTCCCGCTCATGGAATGTCAGGCGAAGCCGGCCGACCGTCGCCCCTTCGATCACCATCCGCAACATCATTCGGTTGGCAGCAACCCAGATCTGAGACAGATCCCATTTGTCCCACGATGTCAGGCATCCCGACCACACCACTTCGACACAGTGAGGATCGTCCCACTTCACGTTCTCATGCTTGATAGGGGCGTTGTATATCCCTCCTCCGGCAGCATATGCCAGAAGGACGGCCACTTTCTTTCCAAGGGGCGAGCATTTGCGACCGCTCGCACTTTCTACCCATGATACAGTTTCTTCATGATTCATTTTCTTCAACCTCCTTCAGTCTCTTATACAGGGTCGTCCTCCCGATGCCGAACTTCTTGCAGATCGTTGTCTTCGGGACTCCCTCGGCAATCATCCGCTGTGCCTCCTTGATGTTCACCGTCTTGCGCCGCCGGCCGAACTTTACCCCTTTCTCCCTCGCGGCATCAAGGCCCAACTTGGTCCTCTCCATGATGAGTTCCCGTTCATATTCCGCGAGGGCGCCCATGATGTAGAAGAAGAGCCGCCCCTCCTTCGTCGTGGTGTCGATGTTGTTGGTGATACTGATGAGGCCGACGCCGTGGTCTTCGAGGTATTTCGAGATGTTCATGAGGTCCTGGAGGGAGCGGCCCACCCGGTCCAACTTGTAGATCACGAGGGCTTCGGCACTGAGGGGGTTGTGTTCGAGATCCCGGATCATCTGCTGGAACCCGGGGCGGTCGATGTTCTTGCCGCTGGCCTTGTCGGTGTAGACCTTGACCAGTTCATAGCCTCTGAACTGACAGAACTTCGTGATCTGTTCTTGCTGTATGTCGAGGTTTTGGTGATTTGTGCTTACTCTGGCGTATGCTATGACTCTCATGTATCTGTCCCCGGGGTTTATCATGTAGATTCCGTTATAGCTGGATAGACGTTGTTGCAGGCCCCAAGATAGTACGGGGCATTGTGCAGCGTTTCGTTGTAGGCTGTTTCACCCTCGTAGTCGTCGATAACGGCCTTTTCTTCAACATCCAGATCCTCGTATGCCTTCCGTCCGTAGGTGGGCGGCAACCAATTCTTGTGCTGGCACCCATAGATGTTGAACCTCTTGAGCAGATCCTCGTCGGTGAAGGTGATGTGCGTCGTCCCCTTCTTGTAACAGGTTATCGTGAAGAACTCGAACGGGATGTTCTTGGTTGTTCTTTCCTCTTTTGCCTGCCTCAGAATTTCGGTCACGTCTGACGCGCCGTTCTGGTTTCCCGAGAGGTAATGCAGGGTCTTGTCGATGTCGATGAGTTCTTCCACCTCCCGGTAGGAATAGGGTGAATAATCCTGTGTCAGGTACTGGTAGAGGCGTATAGGGAGGATCACCTTCTTGTTGATCTTCCATGCCTTGTTCGTGGCCCATCCATTGAAGTAGTGCCGGTTCTTCTTGGTTTCCGGCGTCCAGTGATATTCGTGAGTTAGGGTGTCGAACAGTTTGATGATCGTCTCGTCCGTAGCCTTGATCATCTTCTGCGTCAGTTCCAGGCGAATGGCGTTGATGTTGTACTCGTTGAAGTCATAGTCCTGGAGGCGCTGCACATCCCCCCGGCACTGCTCCAGGAGATTCGAGGTGAACTTTGCGGTGAACCTCGGGTTCATGAAGAGGTTTTCCCAGTACTTCTTCCGGGTCTGCTGGAGAAACTGGTTCTCATACAGATCGCTGCTGTCTTTGATCTTGAGTTCGAGGATGGGCGAGGGGTACTCCCGGCACATCGAGTCGAGAATCAGCGGCTTGATGGTCTTGTAGTCCCGGATCAGTTGCAGACCGGCGCGAGTCTCCTCTCTGAACGTCCGCACAACGGCCGTGATGTAGTCGTTGACATTCAGCGCGTTGCACTCTGCATCCAGTTCGTGGAGGGTAGGGCCGCGTTCGAGCGAGTCAAGGATCACGCTGTCATGTTTCACCGGCGGGATCCACACCTTGATCAGCGCCACCTCAACGTCTGAGGTGCGTTCGGCTTGCCTGAACTCCCCGTCCAGATAGGCGATGGAGGCACCGTAGTGGTTCAAGGTCTTGACGAGTTCTTGCCGGGCGTAGGTGCGAGGATTCCGAACCGTTTCGGCGTTCAGGAGACATACGATCCCGCCGCCGCGAGCCTGGAGTTCAAGTGCCTTCAGGAGATGCTTCTCACCGTCCGCGAAGGGCGGGTTCATGACGATCAGGTCGTAGTGCTTGAACGTCGAAAAGGCCAGGAAATTGTCGAACACCACGCGGTGTCCTTTCCCCTTCAGGACGTGCTGGAGGTCCGGGTTGATCTCGATGGTGTCGATGTCAGGGGTGACATCCCTCTGGCCCCACCGCTGCCTGCTGACGATCTTCTGTTTCACCGCGTCGGCGAGGTCGCCTTTGCCCGCCGACGGTTCGAGGACCGTGGCCACGATGCTGAAGTCTATCCCGTCCAGCATCTTCCTGATCATAGATGGGGGCGTCGGGTAGAAGGCGTCCAGGAGGGTCATGGGTTCGGACCCCCCGTCTCCCCGGGGGTCTGCCACACCTGCCCGGTCCCGTCGCAGTGAGGGCACGAGATCAGGCGCCCCTCTCCTTTCGGCCGCCGCCACAGCCTCCAGTGTGGCTCCCCATTACTCGCCCGAGGGTACTCCTCTAAGACAGCCTCCTGGCCGATACTCTCCAGCCACTCGGCCTCTTCGCGGGCCCGATCTTTGTAGGGGCCATAGGCTCCGGCAAACTCGTACGTCTTCCCCTCAAAGATTTTTGTGAATCGGCTCATGGCCCGCCCTCCTCACTCTTGATCCCTACTTTCCTTTGCGACAGGAGTTCAACAACGACTGAATCGTCCTCTATGCCTACATTGATCTCGCCTTGAGGATCGTACTGGCGAAGGATGCTTATCGCCGTAGGGACTCCATCTTCGGCAATGTCATAGTCGGGATGGAATGTGATCGTGATCTGATGCTCATACTCTGGGATGTCGGGCCTGTTGACGATGATTGACGCCATGTGCGTCGTCAAGAATTCAATCGCGTCCATTTCACTCACTGGCAAACTCCCCGCACCAATCATCCGCGAGAACCACCGGCCAGAGCCAGTCTCCTCCCCACGCCGGGGAGTGTCGGCGGCAAAGACCCTCATTTGTGATGCCAACATCTGGCCCGTCGAAATAGATGCAGTCTTTGCATCTGCGTTTTTCTGATCTTGTGTTCATGTTGTTCACAAAGGAACATAATATACAGCACTGTATATAATGGTTATCATTTGTGTTTTTAAAAACAGACATATACCATATTTCTAAACAGTGTTGAAAGTGTCGGGTTTGTGAACATCTATTCTTGAAAATACTTCTCAAAATAATACGTACATAAAACTAAGCGTTCTAAACATTAAATTTATTAATATATAACAACACTCTATTGTATGCCTCCCAAAAAAGGGGCCTCCAAAAAGGGAGCGTCGAAAAAGAAGCCGGCAAAGAGCAAACCGTTCCAGAAGAAGCCGGGCCAGCAGAAACTTGGATCGTACGGCCCGAAGACAAAGAGAGTGTACAAGCAGACCGGCAAAAGCAACGAATCAAGGGACAAGAAACGCAAAGCCAAAGCGCCCGGCTACCGGCGAACCGCACGCGGGACCGTGTATTACGAGACCCGGAAAAACAGAAGTGACATGCCAGGGAAGAAGACCTAATCCTCCCAGGCCACTTCTTTCCTTTCTCCATTCACTGTGACAACCCCGGAATCTCCGGGGGTCACACTTTCCCTGTCAATTTTGACCCACCCCTCCGGGAGCGGATCGGTGGGCGCGTCGGTGTGAATCCACAGCACTTTTCTCCCTCGCGGTCGGACGGCCGGGATGATCACCCCGTCGCCGTCCCACTCTCGCGCGAGGGCGTGCTCGCGACGGGAGCACCGGAGATGGCGGGTCATCCCTGATCCCTCGCGACGAGGACACAGATCATGGCCCCCTCGTCGGTATCCTCGCGCGTCACGGACGCCCGGTGACGGGTGGCGGCGACGAGATCCCGTACCCCGTCCTCGATCTCGTCGGCGGGGCGCTCGTATTGGCGAGAGTCCGATAACTTGACCCGCGCGAGACACGCGGGGCAACAGATGTACTGGTCGCCGACGGCCTTCCCCCGGTAGTTCCAGGCGTGGCCGCACTTGGGACAGGTGCAGAGGGCCATTAGAGGGCCCCCGATCCGCTGCGAGTATTAGGGGTCACGCGGAATACGATCTCCCCTTTCTTCTCGTCGATCCAGTACCGGAACCGGTACCAGTCTGCGAATCTCCTATGTTCGGGGGTATCCTCCAGTCGCACCACGAACGACGACCGGTAATTACCATCGTCCTCGGACATATATTCGTACTCCGAGAATCCCGCTGGGATTGGCTCGGAGTATGTGTTCCTGAAATTGGGAATACATTTCTGCATTTTTCATCTCCTTCCTTCACCGGCCCTTGCGGGCCGGATCCAGAATAAAGCGGCCGGGAGGAGTTAGCACCTCCCGCCGGGGCGTGGTTACCCCTGCCGCTGCACCTCTTCTCAGTCCTCCCCGTTGGCCAGGATCCACCCGTCTTCCAGGAGGGCATCCTCCAGGTCATCCGCAGACACACGAGAGAGATAGTCTTCGATTGCCCTGATCCACTCCTGGTTGTTCTCGGGGCAATCCTCCCGATCCGGGGTCGCCTTCAGGACGACCCGCTCCTCTGCGGGCCCCCCCTTGCCAGCATCCCCATTGTCGTTGCGGATCTCTATGGAGAGGTCCGCCTCCTCGTCGGCGATCCCGGTCTCCCCCGTCGCGTACGAGGGGACGGTCATCCTGAAAAACGGCTCCGACTCCTCCATCCCGTCCCTGCCCTCCGGGGGGAGGCGGTCGGAGTAGTCGCGGAGCGGGATGATGTCCGCGTACCCCTCTGCGGGATACAGGAGGATATGGAACTCCCCGATCCACGCCTGATATCCTCCGTTGGAGGTAGAATACCAATCGACCGGGAGAGAGAGGAGGGATTTTAGATCATCCTCGGTGATCTCGATCAGGCCGTTGGGGTCGTCCTCGGCCAGAGCCTGCCGGATCTCTCCATCCATCTGCTCGAAGTAGCCCCATTCTAGGGGTACCCCTGCGTACTCGAGGTACTCAGATATTGTCATGTTTTCTCGCTCATTGTGATCGATCTTGATCAGCCCCCCGCCATCGAGTCTGATCTCATACTCGCGTCCCTGCGAGTTTTTCAGTCTCATTTTTTGATTCACCTCTTTTTTCTCGCGGCCCTGTGGCCGGATCCCTATTGGGTTTTCTCGCGCTCGCGCCACCAGGACGCGATGAATGCGGGCCGGGGGATCGAACCCCGGTTGGGCCTACCCCTCCCGCTACCTCTCCAGGGCCGCCCGAAGCGCGGCCAAGTCCTCGCGGAACGCCCCCGCTTCAGATTCGTGGATCTCGCCGGTCGCGACCCACTCCTCAACCACGTCCGCAGCTGCGGACAGGTACTCCTCCACGGTCTGCGGGATCTCCCCGCTCTCCCAGACCGCACACTGGTCGTCCCGGACCGATATCAGCGGGGACGACCACACCACGGGGGCCACCAGCCGCCCCGCACCCCCGTGCGCGTCAGCCCACCGGATCACCTCAGGCCAGGAGACCCCATCCGGGGAGGAGGAGGGGAGGACCGCGTCGATCCCCTTGATGGCCTCCTCGTACTCTGCGACCTCCTCGGGGGAGATTGAGACGGGCTCCTCGTGGGCCCACACGTCGAGGGCGAGAGTCACACCCTCCAGCGCGTCGAGTACGGTCGTTGGGATCTCCCCACTCTCCCATACCCAGTACTCGCGCCCGTCGTAGCAGGGGCGGACCGATACCTCAGGGGAGGCGACGACCTCCTGCACCGCTTTGAGGGCCTCAGGGATGTGCTCTGCGGCCCACTCACGCACCTCATCGAGGGTGACCGAGCCTGCAGCCCGCACCCGATACATGGGCTCGCCGGTCTCGATGAGCCCCTCCTCGGTGATCCTGCGGATAGTCTCTCCTGGGACGACTGCGAGGTCGATAGTCTCCCCCTCTCCCTCAAAGGCCCCGATGAGCCCTGCGGGGGTCCAGTCGTCCGCACCGTCGCGGATAATCGCAGTCTCCCCCAACGGAGCGCACAGACGGCGCACCGCTTCCAATTCCGTCATTACTGTCATGTTCTATCTCCCGTCTTCACCCTCCTCGCGAGAGGAGGGATCCAACGCAAGCCCTGGAGGGGGAGTCGGACCCCCTCGCGGCCACCTGGCCAGGGTACTCAGTCGTAGAGGCTATACAGGTCGGGGTCGTCGTCGAGGATCTCGCGGATGAACCGCTCCAGAGCTTCGGGACTCAGAGGGAGACCCTCCCTCCAAAGAAACCGTGCGAGACTCTCCAGTACCTCCTGGGAGTCGCGGCCCTCGCCCCAATCCCAGCCAATAACTCCGCTATTGAGGACCTCGGTCCTCGCGTCCGTGATTGTAGTATAGTAACTCATTATCCATCTCCTGTAGAGCGCAGGGTCGGACCCCCCTTGGGGCCCCACCCCGCTCCACAATACTATGTTATACATAATACTATATATAACTTCCTCTCCCTTCACCGGTCCCCCGTGGGGACCGGATCCGGGAAACCCTGGAGGGGGAGTCGGACCCCCTCGCGGCCACCTGGCCAGGGTACTCCATACTACTACATTATACATACAAGTATTTATAATTAACTATCCGTACCATATCAGTAAACTATATATAATATTATGTATAAGTTAGTAGTATGGAGCATATGGAGCAGAAACAGGTACCTCTCTTCACGGAGGTGGATCTGATTTCGATCTACACCAGGGAGGACGCAATTAGAGATGGCCTCCTGGTGGACGTATCAGAGATGGGCCGCGAGGCTGGGTTTAGGATCCCGGTCGCGGTCACGCGAAAGTTGTGGGACGAGTATATAGTACCTGACCCGCGCTCTGTCCCCTACGGCCAGAGTGTGGACGGTCGCCTCTGGGATACCCTGTGGATGAGCCACCTCGCGGCCCGCTGCAGGCCGGACACGGACCGCGTGCAGTACAGCGTGCAGTACAAGGTCATCTACATCATGAAAACCGCACAGCGGAGGGGGATCACTCTGGAGATGCGGGTCGGGGCCGCAGACCCACAGGGTCGCCCCTGCATCACGATCATGCTCCCGGGGGAGGACTGATGGACCCCGCCCCACATCCTCGGACCACCAGGATGCTGATCGGCGATGTGGAGATCGTCGATAGCGTCGAGGACAACCGCGTGCAGGTGTTTTTCCCCGGCAAGCCGGCCGAGGAGGTGCGCAAGCGGCTCAAGTCGTCCGGGTTCCGGTGGTCGCCCAGGAACGGGTGTTGGCAATCGTACCGCGGTGCGGGGTACCTCGCCGCGGCGCAAAAAATAGTTTCCTAATCTACTCTATTTTTCCCACTTCGTAACCATAAAGCGGCCAAACGGCCCCTTCCGTTCTGGCCGGAAGTCCAGAAGGCCGACCTTCGCCCCTGCATCATCCACGACCGTCCTGAGTTGCGCCTCCGTCAGCATTTCAGGATCGTAATCGAGGGTGAACCGAACTTCCCACTGGTCCAGACGCGGACGGTACCGAACTATCCGGCCCTTTGTCGCAGAGATCACGACGGGGCGCGCGTCGATCTTGTAGTCGGTCGTCCCCAGGCCGCACTGGTCCGGGGAAACGAACACGCAGGCCGCCACGGGTTTTTGCAGGCTGGCCCTGCCTTTCCCCTTCGAGTAGACCGCTGCGGCGATCAATGCCCTCTGGATCGCAACGCCAGGAATGTACAGTTCCTTCGTCTCTTCGTCGCGGTATGCGGCTATCTCTGCCTGTTCCTCTTTCGACTTCTTTTCAATCGCATGCACGGGTTCCATGGGGAATCGGTGCATAAGGAGAGCAGATCCCTCAACGCCCTCAATTGTTACTTTAACTTTTTTTACAGCCATAATTTACCTCGCCTCGCCGTGCCGTGCCTCGCCGTGCCGTGCCTCGCCATGCCAAACCTCACCTGGCCTTACCATGCCGGGCCTCGCCGCGATCCCCTCACCCTCACGGGATCATCGGGGGAAAGCCGTCATGGAGGTCTGACCCTCCACGGCGGTAAAC